>NZ_CP132343.1:4940000-4957212 GCF_040529065.1 Xanthomonas sacchari
CACGCGCAGCGGCAGGGTGACGTAGGCCGCGCGCCCCTGCCGCAGCAGGGTGTCGATGCGCTGGGTTTCGACCAGCACGGCATCGCTGGCGTACAGCCGCTCCAGGTCGCAGCCGATCAGGTCGGCGACCTCGCGTTCGTACAGCGCGGCGAAGGCCTCGTTGACGAAGGCCAGGCGACTGGGCCGCGGGCCGTCGCCGCGCTCGACGATCGCCACCGGTTCGCGCAGCCGCGACAGCGAGGCCTCCAGCAGGGCGAAATCCTGCTGGAAGCGCTTGCGCTCCATCAGCTCGATCAGCACCCGCAGGCTGCGCGCCGATTCCAGGCTGATCGGCGACCACGGCAGCGCGCGGCCGCGCACGGTCTCCTGCCACAGGTCGAAGCTCTTGCGCGGCGACAGCCGCGAACCGGCGATGTCCTGCAGCTTGGCCAGTTGCGGATTGCCCGCCCAATTGACCGTGCGTACCTGCTCGCGACGGGTCCACAGCAAGGCGCTGCGCGCCTGCGGCATCAGCGGCACGAAGATGAAGCCGGCCGCCAGCGGTGCCAGATCGGCCAGCGCCGGGAAGGTCTCGCCGATCTGGTCCGAGTGCAGTGCGCCGACCGCGTCGTGGCGCAGCGCTTCGTGATGGGTGGATTCGATCTGTTCGCGGATCCGCGCCAGGTCCTCGGTCGACGGCAGCATGCCGTGGCGGGTGACGTGGTCGCCATGGAACACCGCCACGCCGTCGGCATCGACCACGTCGAGCAGGTCCGAGGCCATCTCGTCGAGCATGGGCGCGGTCAGCATCTCGGCGTCGTTGAAGTTGGTGATCAGCTTCTCGCGTACTGTCAGCAACACCGACTCGGTCCGCGCGCGCGCCACCGCGGTGATCGCACCGATGCGCCCGGCCAGCGCCCGGCTCAGCGCATCGGCGACATCGCGCATCTCGTGGTTGCAGAAATACGGGCGGTAGTGATGGCAGGCGATCAGCCCCCACAGCGCGTCGTTGACCACGATCGAGGCCACCAGGGTGGCGGTGACGCCCATGTTGGCCAGGTATTCCAGGTGCACCGGCGACACGCTGCGCAGGCTGACGTCGCTCAGGTCCACCGGCGCGCGCAGGCGCGGATGCAGGGTGGGCTGGATCGGCGACGGCACGTAGCCGACGTTGGCGATCTGGCGCACGCGGTTGCGCAGGTACAGCGCGCGGGCCTGCGCCGGAATGTCGCTGGCCGGATAGTGCAGGCCGAGATACGGCTCCAGCTCCGCCGCGCGCGCTTCGGCGACCACGTCGCCGTTCCAGTCGTCGTCGAAGCGATAGATCATCACCCGGTCGTAGCCGATCAGGCTGCGCAGGCTCTTGGCGGCGCGCTGGCAGGCGTCCTCGATGCTGTGGTCGGTCTCCAGCCGGCGCAGCACCGGCAGCGCTTCGCGCAGGGTGGCGTCGGCCAGCGGCGCATCGCGCGGCTCCAGTTCCAGCAGCCACTGCTCCGGATACAGATGCCAGGCGCCGACCCAGCGCTGCGTCGCGGCCGCGTCCTTGAACCCCACTTCGACATAGGCCAGGTCGCTGCGCTCGGCCGCGTCGGGCAGCAGCCGCGTGCGCGGATCCTCCAGCACGAGCAGGGCGTCATAGCGCTGTCCAAGCAATGCGTCCAGGGGCCGGCCGAACAGGTCGGCTGCGCTGGCGCTGGCCTGGACGATGCGCCCGTCCTGCGGCTCGATCACCAGCAGCACGCCGTGCGGCTGCACCGATCCAGGAATATGGATGGGCTCGCGTGCGCAGGCGTCCATGTCCAGAGGCACGACGATGTCGCTCATGCGGCGATCTCCAGGGCGAAGTGGGTATGGAAGTGCGCGAACATGCTGCGGGCGCCGTCGACCGCGGCCTGGCGCAGCGGCGCGCTCGGCAAGGCTAGTTCAAGGCGCTGCTGGAAATGTCGCCAGGCGGCCGGGTCGGCATGGCCGAGTTCGAAATAGGACAGCGCCGGCGCGGCCGCGGGCAGGCTCTGCCGCAGGTGCCGGGCGATCACCCGCCCGCCCAGGCGCGAACCTTCGACCACGTAGAGCATGCCCCAACGCGCGCCGGCGCCGGCGTCGGCGGCCGGCGGCAGCGGCTGCGGCGCTGGCGGGGTTGCCTGCAGGGCATGCAGATCCTGCGTCAGCAGCCGGGTGCGCGGCTGGTACCGCCACTGTGCATCGCCGCAGTCGCGCAGCCAGGCCGCTTCGCGCTGTTCCCAGCCGGCCAGCACCGCGTGATGGCGACGCAGCACCTGCACGTAAGCGGGCAGCGACAGTGCCGGATCCATCAGCGCGCGCATCGCCGGCAGGTCTTCCACGGCCTGGTGCTGCTGCGCAGTGGCCTCGCGCAGCAGGCGCGCAGCGGTCAACGGCAGGGCGGTTCCGTCGGGAGGGGACATCATGCAGGCGACTGGTACAGCAGCCGGCCGGCCGCGACGAAAGAGAGGACACAGCGTAACAATCGCGACCGCGCGGTGCCAGGCGAGGCCGCGCGCGAGCCGCGACGCCCATCCCAGCAAACTGAGCCGTTCATGCCGGCCGCACTGCCTGCGCCGCACCTCAGCCGGCGGCCACCCCGGCAGCCGGCACCCGCGCACGGCGCCAGGCCACAATCCAGCCGCCACCCAGCAGCAGCGCCGCCAGCAGCCACGGCACGCCGGGGAAGTGCAGCAGCGCGTGCGGGCCGATGAAGGCGGCGAACACCCATGCGTACAGCAACGGCCCGATCACCCCGGCCAGGCTGACCAGGCTCATCAGCGCACCCTGGATGCGCCCCTGCGCGTTGGCGCCGACGTGACGGGTGACGATCGCCTGCGCCGCCGGCCCGGCCACCGCCCACAGCGCGCTGATCGGCACGCCGAGCAGGAACAACGCGCCGCTGCCGGCCACGCTGTAGATGGCGAAACCGATCACGCCGCAGCCCAGGCCGAACAGCAGCGCGCCGCGCTCGCCGAAGTGGCGCACCACCCGCGCCACCAGCACGGCGTTGACCACGATGCTGCACACGCCGACCAGGGCCAGCACCCAGCTGACCTGTTTCGGTCCCCAGCCGAAGCGGTAATCGGCGAACAGCACGAAGATGCTTGGGTAGACGTAGTGCGCCAGGTTGGCCAGGAAGATCACCGCGGCCAGCGCGAACACCTGCGGGTAGCGCTGCAGCAGGCGCAGCGCGCCGAACGGGTTGGCGTGCGCCCAGTCCACCCGCGCGGTGCGGCGCTCCGGCGCCAACGATTCGGGCAGCACCCACAGGCCGTAGAGGAAGTTGAGCAGGGCCAGCCCGGCGGCGAACCAGAACGGCGCGCGCAGGTGCAGGCTGCCGAGCCAGCCGCCGAGCAGTGGGCCGACCACGAAGCCCACGCCGAACGCGGCGCCGATGATGCCGTAGGCCTGGGCGCGCTTGTCGGCCGGGGTGATGTCGGCGATGTAGGCATTGGCCGAGGTGAAGCTGGCCGAGAACACGCCGGAGACCATGCGCGCCAGCAGCAGCACCGGCAGGCTCTGTGCCAGCGCCATCACCATGAAGTCCACGCCCAGCCCGAGGCACGAGGCCAGGATCACCGGGCGCCGGCCGTAGCGGTCGGACAGCGCGCCCTGCAGCGGCGAGCTGACGAACTGCAAGGCGGCGAACAGGAAGCCGAACCACCCGACCCAGCGGGCCGCGGCAGCGAAGTCCCCGCCGGTGAAGCCGCGCACCAGCGTGGGCAGCACCGGGATGATGACGCCGAAGGACAGCACGTCGATCAGCAGGGTGACGAAGATGAAGGCGACCGCGGCGCGGCGTGAGCGGACAGCGGGAGTCGGAGCGTGCACGGCAGGCCTCCTGGCGGACGCGGCAGTGTAATCGGCGCCGCTGCGGGTGCGGGAGGTCGGAGTGGACAGGGCCGCGTGCCTGCCACCTCGCGGTGGCTGGGCTGGGTGCGGTCGGCGCGATTTGGATCGCAAGCGGCGGGGTCGTCGCGTCGGGACTGAAGTCCCTCCCACAATAGGAGGCTGGCCGATCGCGCGCCGGACTGAAGCCCCTCTCGCATCACCGCGGAGGCAGAAGGTGGAAGGCGGACGAGACAGGTGCAGCTGCGGCCGTGGAGGGCATTGAACGGCACCTCCAATAACCTGCATCCGGCGCCATCGAGGCCGGATGCGGATTGCACGGTAGGAGCGGCTTCAGCCGCGACCGGGCTTTACCGGGAACGCCCGTCGCGGCTGAAGCCGCTCCTACGGGACGCTTCCTGCGGTGATTGGGGTGCCATGACGTCTGCGCGCTGGCCCGATTGCATCGGCACCCCGTCCGGCTACACCAAGCGACTCCCCTCTCCCGTCGGGAGAGGGGTCGGGGGTGAGGGTCCGGCGGAGGCAGCGGCGCGATTCATGCCAGCGAGGCGCGGCGGCGCCGCGGTCACGGCCGGGCCGTCACCAATGCCGACCGCCGGGTCGCAGCAGGTGGTGCCGCCGTCCGGCGGGGGTCACAACGCCACGACGAAAACCGTCTGCTGCAACACATGCTGGGCGCCCGGCGCCAGTTCGATCACCTCGGGCCCGGCGTTGGCCGCTTCCAGGCACACGAACTGGCGCCAGTGCGGGCCGACGTCGGCCATCTTCTGTGCGCCGGCCTCGCCCGGGTTCCACGCGACCAGGGTGCGGCTGCCGGTGGTGGCGATCTCGATGCGGCGCTGCAGGCCCGGGTCCAGCAGGGTGTAGCGGCCGCCGGCGCCGGTGTAGATGCGGTCGCTGCGGCCGGGGTCGCGCGGATCCTGCAGGCTCCAGTCGCCTTGCTGGCGATGCGCGGTGGCGTAGTTCTCGAACTTGTCCAGGTAGTCCAGGCCGTCCAGGCCCTGCACCCGCACCTGGGTGGCGTCGGCGACGCGGAAGTAGTTGTGCAGCGCCTGGGTGAAGCGGGCGGGCGCGGTGCCGACGTTGTCGGTGACCAGGCGCTGCTCCAGGGTGGCGCCGATGCGCAGCTGCATGTGCAGGCGCAGCGGCAGGTCGTCGAAGTCCGGCGGCGCCAGGGTCAGGACCAGCGTGCCGTCGGCCTCGCGCCGCGCGTCCTGCAACTGCCACGGCACGGTGCGCACGAAGCCGTGCGCGGGCACGGCGTCGCTCTGGCCCTGGCGGCCGAAGTACGGCCAGCACACCGGGGTGCCGCCGCGGATCGGCGTCGGCGTGGGCTGCGCGCTCGGCGACAGCCACAGCGCGTCGGTGCCGCCCTTGGGCACGAACGACAGCACCTGGCCGCCGAACAGGCTGATCGCGGCGGTGGACTGCGGGGTCTCCACCAGCAGCGAGGGGTAGCCGTGGAAGTCGCCTGTGCTCAGGCCGGGGACGTCGGACATGGGATGGATGCTCCGTGGCACGGGGGATTGGGCGAAGGCCGGGTAGGCGGCCGGCAGCCGGAACGCGGTGGGCGGCGTGCCGCCGAATGGCGTTTGTGTAGGTGTAGGTGTAGCTGTAGGTGCAGGCGACGATGCCGGTGCAGGCGATTGCGGCGGCGACGGCGGCGTGGCCGGTGGCGTCACCGGTGCCGCAGGCGCGCCGCCGGCCTCGCGGCGCAGCGCGTCGAGGATGCGTTGCCCGGCGCGGCCGTCGGCCGGCTGCAGGCCCAGCCGCTGTTGCTCGGCCTGGATCGCGCGGCGGGTGGCGGTGCCGATGGCGCCGTCGGCCTGGCCGATGGCGTGACCGCGCGCCAGCAGCAGGGTCTGCAGTTCGCGCCGCTCGGGGCGGCCCAGCCCGGGGTCGTCGGTCGGCCAGGCGGCGACCAACCCGGGTTTGCCGCGCAGCCGGTCGGACAGCAGCGCGATCGCCAACGCATAGCTTTCGGCGGCGTTGTAGGCGTAGATCGCGTCGTAGTTGCGGAACACCAGGAACGCCGGGCCGTGCACGCCGGCCGGGATCAGCACCGCTGCCGGGGTCTGCGCGGCCAGTGCCGGCAGCGCGCTGCCGTCGGCGGCTGTGAGGCCGCGCGCGCGCCAGTCCGACAACGGCCGGCGCTGGGTACGCCCGGCCAGCGCCGGGTCGAAACCGTCCGGCAACTTCACTTCCAGCCCCCACGGCTGGCCGCTCTGCCAGCCGGCCAGCTTCAGGTAGTTGGCAGTGGAGGCCAGCGCATCGGGAATGCTGGCGACCAGATCGCGGCGGCCGTCGCCATCGCCGTCCACGGCGACGCGGGCGTAGGTGCTGGGCATGAACTGGGTATGGCCGAAGGCGCCGGCCCAGGAGCCGGTCAGGCCCTCGGAGCGCAGGTCGCCGGCCTGCAGCAGCTTCAGCAGGGCGAACAGTTCGCTGCGGAAGAACGGCTGGCGGCGGCCTTCGCAGGACAGGGTCAGCAGCGACACCAGCAGCGGGCGCTTGCCGGAGATGCGGCCGTAGTCGCTCTCCACGCCCCACACCGCGACCACCGTCTCCGGGTCCACGCCGTACTGCTGCGCCACCTGCGCGAGCAGGTCGCGGTGCGCGGCGAGCATGGCGCGGCCGTCGTCGATGCGCTGGCTGTCGACCAGGCCCGCCAGGTAATCCCAGATCGGCGTGGTGAACTCGGGCTGGGCGTCGAGCAGCGGCAGCACGCTCGGATCCGGCTGCAGGCCGGCGGTGAAGCGATCGAACGACGCCTCGGCGACGCCCGCCTTCGCCGCGGCCGTGCGCAGGCTAGCCACGCAGGTGGCGAAAGCAGGATCGGGTGTGGACGGCGCCGTCGCGGGTGGGGTCTGCGCGAGCGCGCACGGGGCCGCCAGCAGCAGGATCCAGGCCAAACGCATCATCGCAACATCCTCGCCGACGGCAGGGCCGACATCATAAACAACCGCCGCGTGTGCACTCCGCTCACGTGGTGGGGGCGGAAGACGGCGCGCGACCGGCACTGCATTCTGCGTGTGGCTTGGTTGGCAGATCGCGACGCGCAGCCCTCGCAGGCTCGGCGTTCGACATCCGCAGCGCTCGTTCCAAGCGCAGCACGATCGGCGACAGCTCTGCGGACGAACGGGCGGAGCGCGGTCGTCCGCACCGCCAGCGCGACGCGTGCCGGTTCAGTCCAGCACGTCGAGGTAGTACCAGCGCCCGTCCTCGCGCACGAAGCGGCTGTGCTCGGTCATGCGCACGGCGCTGCCGCCGCCGATCCGGTAGCGCGCCAGGAAGGCGACCTCGGCGCTGTCGGCGCCGGTCTGCAGCACGCGCCGCACGGTGAGGCCGAGCCAGACCGTGCGCGGGTCGATTTCCACCTGCGGCGGGCAGGTGGACGGATGCCAGCTCGCACGCAGGTAGTCGGCGTCCTGGCGCACGTAGGCGCTGTAGCGCGAGCGCATCAAGGATTCGGCATCCGGCGCCGCGGCGCCGGCGTGGTACGGCCCGCAGCACTGCGCATAGTCGCGGGGGCGGCCGCAGGGACAGGGATCGGCAAGGCGCGGGGCGGACGGTGGCATGTGCCGATTGTGCCGGCTGGCGCGCCATCGCGCACGCCGCGCGCGCGTTGCGGACGGTGGCGGCTATGCTTGCGGCCCCTTGCGTGGAGCGCCGGCGTGCTCGAGTCGATCCCCACCGAATTGCCCTGGCTGCTGTGCATCGCCTTCGTCGCCGGGCTGGTGGACGCGGCGGTGGGCGGCGGCGGCCTGATCCAGTTGCCCGGGCTGTTCGCGACCTTGCCGCAACAGGCACCGGCAGTGGTGCTGGGCACCAACAAGTTCAGCGCCATGGCCGGCACCGGCACCGCCGCCTGGCGCTACGCGCGCCATGTGCGCCTGCCGTGGCGGCCGGTGCTGTACGCGACCGCGACGGCGTTCGTGTTCGCCTTCCTCGGCGCCACCGCGGTAAGCCTGCTGCCGAAACAGGCGGTGCGCCCGCTGATCCTGGTGCTGCTGATCGCGATGCTGGGCTACACACTGGTCAAGAAGGACTTCGGCGCGCTGCACCGCCCGCGCCACATCGGGCGCCGCGAACTGGCGATCGCGCTGGCGATCGGCGCGGCGATCGGGTTCTACGACGGCTTCTTCGGCCCGGGCACCGGCAGCTTCCTGATCTTTCTGTTCATCCGCTTCTTCGGCCTGGATTTCCTGCGCGCCTCGGCCGCCTCGAAGGTGGTGAACCTGGCCACCAACCTGGCGGCGCTGTGCTTCTTCGTGCCCAGCGGCAAGATCCTGCTGGCCGCGGCGGTGCCGATGGCCGTGGCCAACGTGGCCGGCGCGGTGACCGGCACGCGGCTGGCGCTGCGCGGCGGCACGCCGCTGATCCGGCAGTTGTTCCTGGTGCTGGTGGTGGTGCTGATCGGCAAGATGGGCTGGGATCTGCTGCACTGAGTGCAGCGCGGTTGCCGCGTGCCTGTCCTCCCAACGCGGCGGCCGCGCGCGTGCCCGTGGGCACACGCGGGCCAGCACCGGCTCAGCCGTCGCGGCGCTTGGCGGTCGCGGGAGGCGTCTTGCGCGCCGCAGGCTTGGCAGCCTTGGCCGGCTTCGCAGGTTTGCGGGCTGCGGCGGCTTTCGCGGTCTTCGCTGACGCCGACCGCGTGGCGGGCTGAGTTGCCGTGGACGGACGTGCCGCCGCTGCGGCGGACTTGCGTGGCGCCTTCGCCGACGCGGCCTTGGCAGCAGGCGTCGTGGCAGCCGTGCTGGCACGTTTGCCGGGCGTCGCTGGCGAGGTCTTGCGCGCGGTCGGTGGTTTGCCGCCGTTGCCGCGGCCATCGTCCGCCTTGCCGGATGCGCGCGCCGGCGTGGCAACGGCGTCTGCGGTGGCCTCCGCGGTTGCGTCCGCTGCGGCAGCGGTCGGCGGCAGCGGCAGCTCGGCGCCGGCCTGGTCCACCGCCGCGGTCGGCTCCGCCGCAGGCACAGCCGCCTCGTTGCGGCTGCGCTCGGGCAGCTTCAACCGATGCGCCTGCTCGTCGTATTCGATCAGCAGCACGCCGGAGTTGTGGCGGCCGCTGATCTCGACGAAGCAGGCGCCGCCGATGAACGGCTCCAGCGTCATCACCGACTTCAGCGGCGTGGCCACCACCATCTGGAAGCCGAAGTTCTCGAAGATGTTCATCGCCAGCGCGGTGAACTCGTTGTCGGCCTTGTCGAAGGCCTCGTCCAGCACCACCGCGGCGTAGCGCGGCAGCTCGCCGTCCTCGCCGCCGAGCTGGTAGCGCAGCGCCGCGGCCAGGCAGGTGGTGGCCAGCTTCTGCCGCTGGCCGCCGGACTTGCCGGCGCCGCTGCGGTAGATCTCCACCTGCGCACGGCTGTCCGCATCCAGTTCCACGCCGACGAACTCCACGTGCTGGCGCACGTCCAGCACCTGCTCGCGCCAGCGCCGCAACTCCGGCTCCTGCGCGCCGAGCCGCTGCACCAGCCCGCGCAGCATGGCGAACTGCGCCTCGGCCAGCGCGCGGTCCTCGGTCTGCTGATGGCCGAGCACGGCGCGCAACTGCTGCTGGAACTCCTGCACTTCGAGCAAGCGCCGGTCGCTGACCTCGATGGTCAACAGGGTGCCGCGGTTGAACGGCACCTGTTCCAGGCTGGCGTTGACCTCGTCCATGCGCTGCTTGATCGCCTTGTGCGCTTCGGCGGTGTAGCGCTGCAGGGCCAACAGGTTGTTCTTGCTCTGGGTCTGCAGCAGGTCGAAGAAGCGGCCTTCGTGGCGCGGCAGGCCGTCGCTCTCCAGCCGCTGCAGGCGCGCCAGGAAGTCGTCGGCGCTGGCCAGGCTGACGGTGAAGTCGCCGCTGTCCTCCGGCCACTGCTGGCAGTAGCGGCGGAAGCAGTCCAGCACCTGCTGGCTCAGCCGCGCGTCCTGCGCCTGGCTCTGCGCCAGCTGTTCGCCGAGGCCGCGCTCGACGCTGCGCAGATGCGCTTCCAGATTGTCCAGGCTCAGCGGCGGCAGCGCCGCCAGCCGCGCGTCCAGCCCCGCGACCTGCGCCGGGCCGATCACCGCGGTGGCCACACGCGCGGCGCAGGTCTCGCGCTGCGCTTCCAGACGCGCGCGCTCGCGGCTCACCTGCGCGCGCTCAAGGCGCACGTCCTCGTAGGTGCGGCGCGCCTGGTCGCGGCGCGCGCGGACAGTGGCGATCTGCTCGCCCAGCGCACGCAGCGCGGTGTCGCCTTCGCGCAGTTGCAGCAGTTGCTCGGCGATGTCGCTCAGGCGCTGCAGCTTGGGCGCGACGTCGATCTCGTCCCACTCGCGCTCGGCCAGGGTGTGCGCGGCCAGTTGCCGGCCCTGGTCCTGCTCGCGCTGCTTGCGCAGGGCAGCGACGTCGGCATCGCAGGCGGCGATGCGCTGCGCCAGGGTCTGCCCCTCGCGCTCGTAGACCTTGAGCTTGTCGCGGTTGTCGTAGCCGAGCAGCCAGCGCTTGCGGTCGCCGACGGCATGGCGGTCGTCCTTCTCGTAGCGGTCGCCCGGATGCTTGACCTGGCCCTCGCGGGTGATCGCGCGCTCGGCGTCGCGCAATTGCGCCACGGTATCGACGCAGGTGTAGTCGAAGCGCCGCGCCAGCTCCTGGCGCAGCCACGGCGCATAGGCGTGGTCGCGCAGCTCCAGCTTGCGCAGCAGCGACTTGGCATCGGGCTCACGCTGCTGCAGCGGCGCGTTGTGGCGCACGCGGAAGTACACCAGGCGGGTGCCGAGCTGGGTCTTGTTGACCCAGTCGGCGACGCTGGCGTAGTGGCGTTCGTCGACCAGCAGCGACTGCGCGAAGCCGTGCAGCACGCGCTCGATCGCGCCGCGCCAGGCGGCCTGGTCGGCGTCCACCTGCACCAGCTCGCCGACGAACGGCAGGGCGGCTTCGGACAGGCCGGTCTCGGCACAAAGCCGCGCGCGCAGCGCCTGCATCGGCGCGGGAATGCTCGAGGGCGCCTTCAGCAGCGCCTCGATCTCGGTGCGGATCACCGCGAAGCGGCGTTCGTCCTCGCGGCGCTCGGCCATGCGCTCGGCGATCGCCTCATCCAGGCTGCTGGCCTCGCCGGCGACGCCGTCGCGCAGCGCGCGCGCTTGCGCCACCTGCTCGGCGAAACCGCTGGCGCTGCCGGCCAGGCCCATGCCGAGCTGGCGGCAGGCCTGTTCGACCTGGCTGCGGCGGCGCATGCGCTCGTCGCGCTCGCGCTCGACGCGGCCGCGTTCGCGCTCCAGCGCCTCGACCTGTTCGCCGCCCTGCGCGCGCTGCTGGGTCTCCAGCTCGGCCAGGGTCTGCTCGTGGTTGTCCAGGGCTTCGCGGCGCTGCCCTTCCTCGCCGGCCAGGCCGCGGTCCTGGGTGTCCAGTTCCTGCAGGCGCGCATCCAGCAGGGCCAGGCGGCGCTGCTCGCGGTAGCCGTCGATGCCCAGTTGCAGTTCGCGCAACTCGCCGACGCTGTGGCGCAGCGCCAGTAGTTCGGCGTGGTAGTCGCGCGCCGGGGTCAGGGTTTCCACCTGGCGCCGCGCGGTCACTACCGCATGGTGCGCGCCGTCGAGTTCGGCGAAGTCCTCGACCAGGCGGTCAGCCGCCTCGAAGGTGCGCGGTTCGTCGAGCATGAAGCTGCGCAGGAAGGCGTTGAGGTCGCCCAGGTTCTTCGCCGACTGGGTCTTATGCAGCAGCCGCAGCGCCATCTCGTTGCCGATGCCGAGCAGGTGGCGGAAGCGTTCGGCGTAGCCTGCGAAGCTGTCGAAGTGGTGCACGTCCTCGCCCAGGCGCAGCTTGAGCCGGCGCAGGTCCAGGTCGAAGCCGTCCAGCTCGGCGGCCACGTCGAAGCCGCGCGGCACCACCATGTAGTGCTTGCGCACGTCGGCCGCGGCGGTGCCGCTGCCGGCGATCCAGAACAGCCGCACCAGGCTGACCGCCTGGCCGTGGGCATTGCGGTACTCCAGCGCCAGCGCCGACCAGGTCGCGCCCTTGCGCAGGTATTGGGTGGCGATCTCGCCGGAGGCGCTGTCCTGCTGGTCGGCCCAGGCGCCGCGCACGTAGGACACCAGGCTGCGGTCGCGACCGCTGCGCTCGGCCTCGCGCGCGGCGGCGTTGAAATCGACGATGCTCGGCGGGGTCAGCAGCGCCGACATCGCGTCGAGCAGAGTCGACTTGCCCGAGCCGGAGCGGCCGACGAACAGGAAGCCCTTCTCGGCGATCGGCACGTCGGTCAGGCCGTTGAAGGTGCCCCAGTTGTGCACCTGCAGCCGGCGCATGCGGTATTGCTGCGCGCGTTGCTCGGCCAGGGTCTCGGCGAACAGGGACGGGGCGACGGGAACGGTGGACGATTCGGACAGGGACGTCATCGGAAGCTCATCGGGAAAACGGACGCGGCCCCAGGGCGGGCCGCAGGGCCGGCGCGCAGCGGCCGGCAGGCACGGACACGGCCGCTAGCCGTGCACGCCGCTCACGGCGCCGCCTCGGCCGCGCCCTCGCGCAGACCGCGGTAGGCCGTCGCCAGCGCCTGCACGTCCTCGGCCGAGAACAGCAGCTTCAGGGCGGGCGAGACTTCGTAGCGGTCCTCGCTGCCGCGCAGCTTGGACAGCAGGTGGTTGTCGCGCATCTTGGCGATCGCCGCCAGCACCCGCCGCGCGAAACCGGCGCGATCGGTGGAGACGTTCTTCTCGTACACCGACAGCACTTCCAGCAACTGCGCCTCGTCGACCACCGCGCGCTCGCCGCGGGTGTCGGCCTCGGCCAGTTGCTGGCGCAGGAACAGCAGCAGCACCGACTCGATGAAGGTCAGCGGCGCGGTGCGCAGCAGCGCCGGGGTCTCCAGTTCGCCGGTGTCGGCCTGGCGCGCGAACGCCACGCCGCCGTCGCGGTCCAGCACCAGTTCCAGGAACAGTTCGCTCAGCACGCGGCGGATCGCCGCCTCGTGGCGCAGCAGCGCCGGCCACAGCGGGCCGTGCCGGTAGGCATCGACGCTGGGGCCGGACAGCAACTGGCACAGCGCGCGCCGCGCCTCCAGCGGCAGGCTGCCGCTGTCGCCGGCGAACAGCGCGGTGCCGGCGTCGGCGGCGCTTGCGGCGGCGGTGGCGACATCGCCGGCATCGGCCGGGTGGCCGTGGAATTCGTCAGACCAGCTCATTGCGTTTTTCCTTGGTGAACCACACCAGCGGGATGCGCGCGCGCCGAACCTGCCCGTCGCCGCCCTCCCATTGCACCGCTTCCCATTCGCCGTCGACGACCACGCCGTGGCGGGTGCCCAGCGCCAGATAGCCGATCACGCTGCCCAGGCCCTGCGCCGCCGGGCGCTGCCGCAGCGCCTCGCCGATGCTCAGTTGCGGCTGCCGGCCGAGCAGCTCGTGCAGGTCGTTGCGCAGGCCGCGCAGGTCGATCTCCGATTGCGCCACCAGGTCGCCGACGCTGTCCAGCGAGATCGTCGCCGCCTCGGCCGCCTGCACCCGCCCGTCCACCTGCTGGCTGCGCGGATCGTGCAGGCGCCACTGCGACAGCGAGCGCAACCGCGCGCTGCTCAGCGGCAGCACGTAGCCGGTGGCCGCGGTGGCATGCAGGTGGTCGCGCAACTGCAGCGCCTCGCCCTGCGCCTGCTTCAGCAACTGGTTGAGCCGGCGCTGTTCCAGGTAGCCGCGGCTCTGCACGAACCCGCGCAGGCTGCGCGCGAAATGCTGCATCACCTCGTGCACCTGGCCGCCGCGTTCGAGCAGGGTGCCGGTGAGCCCGCGCAGGAAGGCGCGTTCGTGGCGATCCAGGCGGCGGGCGAAGCCGCGCGCCAGCAGCGCCTCCAGCGCCGCATCCAGCTGCACGCTCTGCTCGGCATCGTTGAGCAGGCTCCAGAACGCCTGAAAACTGCGCCCGGCCTCGCTCTCGCCGATCACGTCGATGCCGGCGAACAGCTTCTCCAGCACGTCGCCGCGCGCGCCCTCGTCGTCGATGATGCGCTCGCGGAACTCGCGGTTGAGACGCTCGAAATCGTCGCGGACGCGGCGGAAATCCTCGGTCAGGTCGTCGGACAGACGGATGATGTCGCGGGTGCGTTCCAGCGCGCGCTTGCCGTCCAGCGCGGCCAGCTTGCCGGCGGCCACGCGCTCGATCTCCGCGTCCAGGCGCTCGCGCTCGGCGCGCAGCGCGGCCAGGCGCGCGTCCGGATCGGTCTCGGTCTGCCCGGCCAGTTGCACCAGCTGCTGGATCACCAGCGACAGCCGGCTCTCGGTGGCCACGCTGGCGCTGTCGCGCACGCCGGCGATGAAGCGGATCGCCTGTGCCGCCTGCCGCGACAGTTCGTATTCTTCCTGCGCATCGCCTTCGGGCAGGCGCCGTTCCAGCCAGCCCTGCGCCAGCCAGTGCGCCACGTAGGCCTGCGCGGTGCGCGGCAGTTCGCGCGACAGTTGGTCGTCCTTCAGCGCATCGAGCTGGCGCTGCAGGCGCTCGTGCAGCACATCCGCCGGCAGCCGCCGCTGGGCGTCGCCCAGCAGGGTCTGCAGCAGGCCGATCAGCTCGGGGGCATGGTCGGCGGCGAGCAGCTTCCACAACGGCTGTTCGCGCAACTGGCGATAGCCGGCGATCCGGACATGCGGCTTCATGCAGGAACCGACCACCACCGCATCGGCAAGACTCAGCGCGCCCGCTCGATGAAGCGCAGGAACTCGGCGCGGGTGCGCGCGTCCTCGCGGAAGGTGCCGAGCATCTTCGAGGTGACCATGCTGACGCCGCGCTTGTGGATGCCGCGGGTGGTCATGCACTCGTGCGCGCCTTCCACCACCACGCCCACGCCCAGCGGCTGCAGCACGTCCTGGATGCACTGGGCGATCTGCGCGGTCATCTTCTCCTGCACCTGGAAGCGCCGTGCATAGGCCTCGACCACGCGCGCCAGCTTGCTGATGCCCACCACCTTGCCGCGCGGCAGGTAGCCGACGTGGACCTTGCCGATGATCGGCGCCATGTGGTGTTCGCAGTGGCTTTCGTACTCGATGTCGCGCAGCACGATCAGCTCGTCGTAGCCGGCCACCTCCTCGAAGGTGCGCAGCAGGTACTCGCGCGGGTCGGCGCGGTAGCCGCTGAACCAGTCGCCATAGGCCTCGGCCACGCGCCGCGGGGTGTCCAGCAGGCCCTCGCGGGTCGGGTCCTCGCCGGCCCAGCGCAGCAGGGTGCGCACCGCGTCTTCGGCCTGCGCCTGGGTCACCGGGGAAGTGGAGTTGTTGTCTGGATCGGCCATGGGGGGAACGCCCGTGAGGGGGCTGCATGGTACCCGAGTCGCCTGGCAGCCGCCGCATGGCAGGGCCCGCGCGACTGGGCGACCCGGCCGACGCGGGGTGCGCCGTTCAGCGTGCGCCCGCACCACGCCCGGGCGGCGCATGTAGCGCTCGGGCACCACCGCGCCGGTCAGCGCCGGCGCGCGTGCATCTCGCCTTCGTGGTCCAGCCAGTTGCTGCCCTTGTTGGTCAGGAAGAACACGTACACCAGCAGCGACACCGCGATCACCGCCGTGGCGTACCAGACGAAGGTGGTGACGTGGCCGGTCTTCAGCGAGGCCTGGTACAGCAGCGGCGCGGTGCCGCCGAAGGCCGAATTGGCCAGCGCATAGCCCAGGCCTACGCCCAGCGCGCGGATATGGGTGGGGAACAGTTCGGCCTTCACCACCGCGTTGATCGAGGTGTAGCCGGTGAGGATGACGAAGCCGGCGGTGAGGATGGCGAACGCGCTCAGCCAGTCGCTCTGCTTCGGCAGCTCCAGCACCAGGAACCAGGTGTAGAGCACGCCGCCGATGCCGAAGAACACCAGCAGAGTCTTGCGCCCGATCAGGTCCGACAGCCATCCGCCCACCGGCTGCATCAGCATCAGCACGATCAGCGCGGCCAGGTTGATGATGGTGCCGGCCATGACGTCGTCGCCAGCGAAGGCGGTCTGGATCATCTTCGGCCCGGTCACCGAGTAGGTGTAGAAGGCCACGGTGCCGCCGGCGGTGATCAGGAAGCACAGCAGCAGCGGGCGCCACTGGTGCACGAACAGCTCGCGCAGCGAGCCGGAGGACCTGTCCTTGCCCTGCTTGGCCGCGGCGATGGACTCGGAGGTCAGCGACTCGTCCATCGTGCGCCGCAGCCAGAACACCACCAGCGCACCGATGCCGCCCAGGCCGAAGGCCACGCGCCAGCCCCATTCGGAAATCTGGCCCTTGTCGAAGAAGTGCAGCATCCCGAACAGCACCGCCTGCGCCAGCACATGGCCGCCGACCAGGGTGACGTAGTGGAAGGAGGACAGGAAGCCGCGCCGCCCCGGGATCGCCGCCTCGGACATGTAGGTGGCGCTGGTGCCGTACTCGCCGCCGGTGGCGAAGCCCTGCAGCAGGCGCGCCAGCAGCAGCACCACCGCCGCAGCGCCACCGATGCTGGCCACGGTGGGCGTCACCGCGATCAGGAACGAACAGGCGGCCATTACCGACACCGACACCGTCAGCGCCAGGCGGCGGCCGTAACGGTCGGCGAAGCGGCCGAAGTACCACGCGCCGATCGGGCGCATCAGGAAGGTCACCGCGAAGATCGCCCACACATACAGGGTGGCGTTCTTGTCCTCCTTGGAGAAGAACTGCGACTCGAAGTAGGTGGCGAACACCGAGTAGACGTAGACGTCGTACCACTCCACCAGGTTGCCAGCCGAGCCCTTGAGCGTGTTGGACACCGAGCGGCGCAGGCTGCCCGGTGCGGCGGCGGCGGACGAAGAAGTGGGTGCACTCATGCGGTGGGCCTCATGGATGGACGTGCGGAAGTGTAGACAGGCGCGTGCGAGGATCCTGTCGCGACGGCAGCCACGCCAGGCGTGCGCGCCATGCCCTCATTGCGCCTGCGGCGCGGCGAAGGCCTTGCTGTACATGCCCGAGCGGTCGAAGCAGCAGACCCGCCGCTTGCCCGCAGCGAGCATGTCGCAGGTGCTGGCGATGCGCTTGACCCGCGTCTGCGCCTGCTTGCCCGCGCCGATCCAGAAGATCCAGTCGCGGCGCGCCACCGTGGTCAGCGTGTCCCATGCCGCGCGCGCGGACGGATGCGCGGCCAGCGCGAGCGCCAGATCGTCGGGCACCGCCGGTTCCGGCTCCACCGCCACCGGCGCGATCTCCAGCGTCACTGTGGCGCCGGGGTCCACGCCCGCGGCCGCGCGCAAGGCCGCATCCACCCGCAACCAGTGACCACCGTGCCCATCCGGCTGCAACGTGGCCTGGAACGGAAGCCCGGCGAACCGGCCCTCCACGCTGGCCAGGCCGCGCGTCGGCAGGGCCGCGCTGGCCGCCGCGGGCAACCGCAGGAAATACCAGGTCGCGTCGGGCGGTGCGGCCGGACGCAGCAAGGTCGCCTGGAAGCGGATCGGGTCGGGAGT